>NZ_CP059598.1 GCF_022369435.1 Campylobacter sp. RM10537
GCACCAAAAAGGAAAACTATCTATTAAACCCGAACCCTCTATTGTTTCTTTTAGTTTTTGTTTGTTCAAAAGAATTTTCAAAAGCTCTTTGATATTTAAGCTCTTTTTCTATTCTTTCGGCTTTTAATGGAAATATTTCTTTTAACTGCTCCACACTTAAATTTTTTTCGCACCATCTGCCTATTTCTTTTAGTCGAGTTTCTAATCTTTCATTATTTGTCTTGTGTGTTTCAAACAAAGTTCTTAAATTATCTCTATCATCTTTGATTTTATGATATTCAAATTTTAAATATTCAAGCTCTTTGTTAGCTTCTTTCTTGCTTTCATTTGTGCTAATTAAAAAAGCATTTTTAGTTAGCTGATAGTCTTCTCTTACCTTAGCATTGTATTTTCCAAAGGTTAAAATGTTTTTCCATAGGCTTAAACGTTTTTCAAACTTTTGTGTAAGTTCCTTTAAAGCTCTTTCATGTCCTAGTTCTAAATTTTGTATATGTTTTTGATGTTGCTCTATTTTCGCTTGTAATTCGTTTTCTTTCGATTTTAGCTCTTTAGCCTTGTCTTGTATCTCTTTTTCTTTTTTTTTCAATTCTAGAGCCATTTGCGTTAATTTATGCTCTTGTTCTTGTATTCTTTGAAGTAATGCTTTTTCTTGTTCTTTAAATTGAGCGTAAGTTTTATAATCTTGTATGTATTGGGGTTGCTTTTCGTTATTCTCGTAGCGATTAGCTCCACGCTCCATTTTTAAACTTTGTGCGGTTAGGGTTTGTATTTTGCTAAGATTGGCTTTATTCAAACTTGCTTCACGCCTAGCAAGTTGTAAGCCATTGTTATCGAGTGTAAAAAATACTGCGTGGGCGTGATAATGGGTTTGTTTTTCCCCTTTAGCATTCTCACTTACTTCATCTCTATGGATTACAACTTGTAAAGGTGTAAATCCTGTAAGCTCTGCAATTTTTTGTGTAAGCTCTTGACATTGTTCCATTGTAGTATTTTCGCCGATTTCGTATATAAACTCGTGATAGCATTTTTCTTTTTTAGTAAAATTTTGAAGTCCTTTAGGCTTTCCACTTTTAGCTAAACCATTCTTATTTTCACAATATTTATAAAAATTTTCATAAGCTTTTTTATAAAGCCTTTCTATGTTCTTACGCACTTCATCGCTAGTGCAAGAGTATTCATTTAAATGCGTAAGTTCTTTAGTGATTGTCTTAGCATTATCGTTGGTTCTATCATTGTGGTTTAATGCGGGTTGTTTTTTAGGATTGCAATGAGCGGTGGCAACTTTTGACATATTCTACAAATCCTTTTTCTTTGTATTCTGTTAGTATCTCATCACTACTTAGATTATATGCACTCATTTTTAGGAATCCCATCATCTAAAAATTTCAAAACTTTATCAATCATTTACGCACCATTCTTTTTTATATTCAGCGATGATTTCATCAGGTGTTTTTTCTTGCTTATCTACCTTAATGAGATTGATAATATCTTCTTCATTTGCAAACATATCTTCGATAGCAAATCCGCAAATAATAGATTTATTTTGTTCGTATTGCTCTTTAGTTAAATCATCTTTATATTTTTTAAGTATCGCAAGGCTTTCTTCTAGGCTATGCACTTCGGGATATTGTTTTTGCATTTTTAAATTTTTCCTTTTTTGGTGTTTTAAAAGCTTAATAAAAATCAAAAAATCATTTATTGATTTTAGTTGATTTTTATTAGTGGGGTTAAGGGGTTGCACCCCTTACAAGCTCGACACTTGGCACAAGTGGCGGATAGCTTGTATCCTTCAAAGATATAATTATAGCAAATTTTTACCTAATACCTTTTCTAAAAGTATCAATCATTTTAAAAAATTGCTCTTGATTTTTAGCATTAAAGTGCATAAAGTTTCCAAAGTTTAAATTTTCGTATTCATCTCTTACAAGCTCTATTGCAATAATTTTAAATTCATCAAAATCAAAATCGTTAAATTGCCAAAGCTTGTCATTATAATTAAATCTAGCTTGATTAAGTTTCATATTGTTTAAAATCTTTAAATATTTTTGCTCATCGCTCATTATTTTTTGACTTTCTTTCTCTAGCTTTTGCATTAAAACGCTTTCAGGTTTAAAAGTAAAGCTAATACCTGAAACTTTACCGCCCCTGCCCCTTGTTCCTTTTGCTTTTTCTTTCTCATAGGCAAGGTTTTTAAAAGGCACTCTAATTTGGTCAAAAAGATTGCGTTCTTTGGTTAATTCTTTGATAGCAGGTTTTAAAATCCATTTATCAACTTCGCTTTGTCTATAATCTTGCGGTATATCCATAACTTTACAAAACTCGTCCCACTCAAATCGTGCTTTTCCTGTGGTTCTAAATTGCTTTAAAAGGCGGTAAAGTGTTTTAGCATATTTACCGCTAAGGGCTATAAATTCTTCAAGCTCAAAAGCTGTAAAATTAGTAGTTAGTTGATTGACTAAATAAGCAAAATCAGGGTTTATTTTTAGGGTTATTCTGTTAAATAAAGTGCTTTCATCATATCCATCATCAGGATTTCTTTTAACATAGTGTATTTCCATTGTTTCAAACAAATTTACATATTTGTGTATAACTTCTGTCTTTGTTTCTATGATTTGTTTAAAATTTGCCTTGAAAAATTTATATTTCAAGCTATTGATATTTTCTGTTAAATATTCTCTTGAGTTAGAAAGTTTTTCATTAATTTTAAAATCATTAGCATAGAGATTAATTACATTGTCTATGCCTTTTTCTTTAATTCTTGCAAAGATTAAAAACAAAAGGTTTTGTTCTTGCTCTGTAAAGCTAGGCAACTGAATTTTATTAAAATCGTTGTGATATTTAACTATTTCGCTCATTTACATATCCAAAGTAAGACAATCAAGGCAAGGGGCTTTTCTGCCCCTGCGGTTTTGCTAGAAAAATACTTCAACTTTAAGCTTAAAAAACTTAAAATTTAGGTATAATCTCACAAAACGCTTACTATGTCGTTTCATAGTTAGCCTTGATTGATAAATTTCCGCCAAGAGTGAAAACTCAAGGCGGATTTTTTATTGTAGCATATTAAAAATAGATTGTCAATAGTTTCTTCCCTTAATACCTACCATTTCTTCCCTTAATACCTACCATTTCTTCCCTTAATACCTACCATTTCTTCCCTTAATACCTACCATTTCTTCCCTTAATACCTACCATTTCTTCCCTTAATATTCCGCTAGCCCCCATCATATAGGGCTTAGAAAGCCTCCTAAAAATAAGAAAAATATATAAAAAATAAAAAAATCGCGTACGCGTACGCGCGCGAGAAAAAACAAAAAAAGTAGAAGCTGAAGCTAAAAAAGAAGAACAAAGTAATTCTACAAATGCTGATAATCAAGCAAATACTAGCAAAAAAGATCAGCTTTTAGATATATCTGCTTAATCTTAATATTAGGGCGGTGGGCTTTGTCCGTCTTCCGTGCTACGCACTCAGACAGCCCCCGCACCCCCTTTTCGCAAATCATAGCACCTTGCGGTGCGATTTGCTAAA